>NZ_JAIQDD010000050.1:0-22513 GCF_020036995.1 Corallococcus sp. AS-1-12
TCCTCAAAAAGCGTCCTCACCTGAATTTCAGCAAGAAACTTCTCTTTCCCAGGATTAGACTCAATCAGATAGTGAACTGATCTATATCCAGCGCGAGTTCGCTTGATAGCGCACCCCCGGGCCTCAAGCTGCGCAATGAATTCGGCATCATCTCCATCCCGAACCTTGGCTTCGGCTTGTTCCGCGAGCGTCCATTGCCTGGCAATAAAATCATGAATAGGAATCCAATCAGCCTTAAACAAGTGAAGGACCCTAATCCCAATGAGATCGGTCACATGCTCACGATAGTTCTCTACCGAGATGGATTTTTCAGGACTCTCAATTGACTTCCTGATGATTTTCTCAATCAGATGCTCGGGGTCTTTGAGCCTGGCCTTAATTGAATGCACTCCCTCTGCCGAACCCAACTGCTCTCTTACGTAGTTCAGCGTCGGCAGCAAACTCTGCATTTTACGCACATAGTCGGCATGTATTTTCTCCAATTTCGGCCATTCAACCCCGCTCTTTTTGAAGTTATCAATCGAAATATTGAACTTCTCCAAAAACGACTTCTGAACCAGCAATCCATTAATACTCAAAGGCACCTGTTTCTCCGTCTGTTGCATTGTTGTTGTGCTTGTTAAAAGCGCTGGGCTCAGCGCCCGACGATAAGCCCTCAGCTACTGCCAAGCCACAATAGCCCACTGCGAGGTCGGAAATGACCTACTTGGATAAATTCCCGATGCACTCGCGTTGGCAGGCATCCGCAACTTCAACAACCAGCCCATCGCACATTCAGGAATTCTAATGCCCGCAGGTCACAACTGCCCCCATTGAGTTGGCGAGGACATCAGTTGACGTCCGCCACCAATGGGAGCAACGGGACATGAGCAACGCAGCACTTTCGCGAATCGTCAGTGCGCAGGCGGCACTTGGCGCACAGTACCTCAAGGCAGGCCGATACCGACTGGAAGTGCAGTCCATCCGCACCAAGGACGGCTTCAAGGGCCTGTCCGCCATCGCGGAGCTGAAGGTGGTGTCCTCTGAGCGGACGCAACCCGCCAGCGAGCCCAGCCGCATCGGAATGGTGGCCTCCTACGTGGAGAACCTCTCCGACGCGAAGAAGAACGGTGGCGGGCGCTTCAAGGCCTTCGTCATGGCCCTGGCCGGCGCCGAGGAGCAGGAGCTGTCCTTGGAGCAGCTCGCCAAGTTCACGGGCGACAAGCAGGCCGGGGCCTTCCTCTTCATCGACTGCGAGGTCTTCCCCAAGACGCTGCCCGAGAAGGACGGCAAGCCCGGGAAGGTCATCGAGGGTTACCGCTGGAGCACCGTCAGCCCCACGGACGACGAGCTGGCGGCCATCGAAGCGAAGCGCGCCGAGGCGAAGCTGCCGGCCCTCGCCGCCGCCCTGGCCTGAGCAGCCCCCCTCCCCCAACAGTGCTGAGTACCTGGCGCGCCTCCCTTGCCGCCACGACTGGCCCACGACACGGGCCTCTTCGTGTTGTGCCCACCTCCCTCTTCAGCTTCGACACCGAGACGCACCTGATTCAACCCGGCCTCCTCGCTCCGCCGCTTGTCTGCGCCTCCATCGCGCACTCGGAACCGGGTAGCGAGCGCCTCCTCTCCGCAGCTCAGGCACGGGGCTGGTTCCGGGAAACCCTCTCCTCCCCAGGCATCCACATCACGGGCGCAAACCTCGCCTACGACCTGGGCGTCATGTGCGCGGACGACGCGCGGCTCGTGGATACCGTCTTCGATGCGGCGGAGGCCGGCCGCCTGCACGACGTCGCCATCCGAGAGGCGCTCATCGACATCGCGCGAGGGCTGCACGGCGTGGACCCGGAGACAGGCCGCCAGCTGGGGGACGACGAGGGCGCCCGCTATCCGCTCTCCCTCCTGGTGAAGCGCCATCTGGGCCTCGACATCAGCGCGGAGAAGAAGGCCCCGGACGCATGGCGCTTGCGGTACGCGGAACTCGACGGAGTGCCCCTGGAGCAGTGGCCTGCCGCCGCCGTGGCCTACCCGAAGCGGGACGCCCGATTCACCCTGGATGTCCACCTTGCCCAGGAGCGAGTCGCGGCCATCGTCCCCAACGGCGGCAACCTCCACGCAGAAGGCGACCAGGTCCGCGCCGCGCTGGCGCTGCACTTCGCATCCATCTGGGGGCTGCGTACCCACGGCGGGCGTGTTGCTGAGCTGCGGCAGCGCGTTGAGGCGGAGTGGAGTGCCAACCGCGCCCGATTCCTCGCGGCAGGCATCTTCCGGCCCGACGGCTCCAAGGATGCCAAGCGCCTCTCCAGCCTCGTCTCCGCTGCCTATAACGGTACGCCGCCCGTCACCTCTCCCTCGGAGCGCTTCCCGGACGGCCAGGTGGCTACCGATAGGGACACGCTCATCGATTCGGGCGATCCGCTGCTGGAGGAGCTGGGCAAGGCCGGCAAGGTGGACAAATACCGCTCCACCTACCTGGGCAAGCTGGAAGCCGGCGTCGCAGTGCCCCTCAACCCGCGCTTCAACGTCCTTGTCTCCACGACGCGCGTCTCCAGCGACTACCAGCAGCTCCCCCAGAAAGGCGGCGTCCGTGAGTGCCACGAGGCCCGTCCCGGCTTCGTCTACTGCTCCGTGGACTACGCAGGCCTGGAGCTGCGCACGATGGCCCAGCGGGCCATCTGGGACGTGGGCTGGTCGCGCATGGCGGAGGCGCTGCTGGCCAAGGAAGACGTCCACACGTCCGCCGCAGCGACATTTCTGGGAGAGAGCTACGCCGCCCTGCTGCCGCGTGTGAAGGCGAAGGACGCCACGGCCACGTCCTTCCGTGCGCTCGCCAAGGTCTTCAACTTCGGCAAGGGCGGCGGCATGGGCGCGGGCGCCATGGCCTACCACGCGCGGGCGAAGGACGACGTCCGCTTCTGCCTGTTGGCCAAGGTGGCGCAGACGTGCGGCGTCGAGCGTGTGCCGGTGCGCGTCCAGGGCAAGGTGAAGATGGTCTGCGCCGCGTGCGTGGAAGTTTCCCAGCGCTACGGCGACCGGTGGCTGGACGCGTGGCCTGAGCAGCGGGAGCTGTTCGCCCGCGCCAGCCGTCTCACCTACGGCGGGCAGTTCGTGGACGTGCTCATTCCCGGGGCCAACATCCTCCGGGGCGGGTGCGGCTACACTCAGTGGCTCAACACGCCGTTTCAAGCGCTCGGCGCCGTGGGGGCGAAGCTGGCCACCTGGCGCGTCGCCCGCGAGATGTACACGGCCCGGCGCTCTCCTCTCTGGGGCTCGCGGCTCGTCCTCATGGTGCACGACGAGTTGGTGGCGGAGCTGCGCGCGGACTGCCCCAACCGGCTGCACGACGCCGCCGAGCGCATGGCGCACCTCATGAGGCAGGCCATGCGAGAGACGGCCCCAGACCTCGCCGATGCCATCGAGGCGGAGCCCGCCCTGTCGCGCGTGCTCTCGAAGGACGCCGCAACCGTGCGCGACGCTGCAGGGAGGCTTCTGGTGTGGGAGCCAGAGGCAAGGGTCGCAGAGTAAAGCGCCTGTGCCCTGCCCCCATTCCAGTGTGGTGAAGACCGAACTCCTCACGGAACGAATCGCATTGTTTCAGGGTGACGCCGCACACGTCGCCCAGGTGCTGGCCCCAGACAGCATCGACGCCATTGTCACGGATCCACCAGCCGGCATCGGGCTCATGGACAAGGAATGGGACAGCGACCGAGGAGGCCGCTCCCAGTGGGTGTCCTGGCTCGCGGGTGTCATGCGGGAAGCCTTCCGCGTCCTCAAACCCGGAGGGCATGCCCTCGTTTGGGCACTGCCGCGCACGTCGCACTGGACAGCAACCGCGCTTGAGGACGCGGGCTTCGAGGTGCGCGACATTCTCATGCACCTCTTCGGCACGGGCCTGCCGAAGTCGCTCGACGTTGCCAAGGCCATCGACAAGCAGAAGGACAACCGCGCCGAGGTGCTCGTCGTCACCCGCTGGATTGCGGAGATGCGGGACAAGGCAGGGCTGACGAACGCGCAAATCGATGCGGCGTTCGGCATGAACGGGATGGCCGGTCACTGGACGAGCCAAGCCGCGCAGCCCTACGTGCCGCACGAGCAATACTGGCCGGCGCTCCTCAAGCTTCTCGGCGTCGCCGAGGTGCCAGAGCCCATCCGCTCAATCACGGAGCGCATCATCGAGCAGAAGGGGAAGCCGGGCCCCAACTGGTTCCAGCGGGCCGTCACGGGTCACCACGAGAACGCGGCAGGCGGCCAGCGCTGGCGCGCCAGAAACGGCCTCAACGCGAACTTGGCGCCCAAGGAGCGCCGCGACGAGCCCGCCACGGAGGCCGCGCGTCAGTGGCAGGGATGGGGCACCGCCCTCAAGCCCGCTGCGGAGCACTGGATTCTCGCGCGCAAGCCCCTCACCAGCACCGTGGCCGCGAACGTCCTGAGCCATGGCACCGGAGCCCTCAACATCGCGGCATGCCGCGTCTCCGGTGAGGGGAAGGAGCGTTGGCCGGCCCACGTCACGTTTGACGAGGAGGCTGCGGGGCACCTGTCCGACGAAGTGCCGCGCTTCTTCTACGTGGCCAAGCCCTCACGCACGGAACGGCGCGCAGGCGCCGGGCGCAACACCCATCCCACCGTGAAGTCAATCGCGCTCATGCGGTGGCTGTGCCGGCTGGTGACGCCTCCTAGCGGCGTGGTGCTCGACCTCTTCGCGGGTAGCGGCACGACGGGCGTCGCGGCACTGGCCGAGGGCTTCGAGTTCGTCGGCATCGAGAGGGAGCCTGAGTACCTCGCGCTCGCGAAGGCGCGCCTTGAACACGCCCTGCAGCAGGGTTGCGATGAGGCGACGCCATGAGGCTCGTCTCCATCGACCCTGGGCTTCGGCACTGCGGCGTGGCTCTCTTCGACGTCCCATCCGCCTCTCTTCTCGGCGCTGGGCTGCCGAAGAACCCCGAGCCCGCCCACGGGGCGCTGGCCCTGGCCTCCTGGGCGTCCATGGCTGGCGCGGTGCAGACATGGCTGCGCCCACGCGTTCTGGACGAGCCCTTCCAACTCATCATCGAGCTGCCCCGCGTCTACGCCGCCGCGCACCAGCGAGGCGACCAGAACGACCTCATCCTGCTTGCCGGCGTCGTCGGCACGCTCGGGGGCGCACTGGCACCCGTCACGGAGCGCCGGAGCGTCTTCCCGCGCGACTGGAAAGGCACCCTCGACGCAGACGCGTTCATCGAGCGCATCAAACAGCGCCTGGACTCCGCCGAGCACCTTCGCGTCGAGCTGCCAGCCGCGCAGGACCTCCACCACAACGTCTGGGACGCCATCGGCATCGGGCTGCACGCGCTCGGCCGCCTTGCGCCTCGCCGCGTCTTTCCGAGGTGAACATGGCCACGCAACCGACCGGTCCCGGACTCGATGGCCCCGCCGTAACCGTGGAGCGCGCGGCGGAGTTGCTCCAATGCAAGCGCACTCGGGTCTTCGAGCTACTCGCAGAGGGGCGCCTGAATCGCGCTCCCAAGTTCGGGCGAAAAACCACGGTTCGCCTCGACTCCGTCCTCGCGTGCCTTGAAGCCCCCCGGGCAACTCCAAGGGGTGGCACTCGGGGCCCTCGCAGGCAGGCTCAGGCCACCGACTTCTCGTTGGACGCGTTCAAGTCCGCCGTGCGCAAGGCAATGGACGGGTCCTCGTGATGAACGAGCTTGAGCGGAAGCGCAATCATCGGAGGGACCTGGACGCTCTTGTAGAACGTCCGCGTCGTCTTGGTGCTCCTGTGCCCCATGACAGCAGCAACTTCCTCAACGGGAAGCCCCTGCTTTGTGGGCCGCACCAGGACACCGTACTCGGAAGCCCAGTTCGAAAAGCTGTGGCGTAGTTCTCCGGGCTCGATGACCCGGATCTTCTCTTTCTCCTCGTCGGACTCGCACTTCTCACGGAGACGATTCGCTGCTCGCTTGAGCATCACGAGAGCGGGCGCGCGGGTAAGCGGCTTCTTCCGGGCCTGGAGCCTTATGGCGGCTGCGAAGGTCTGCGCGTCGAGGCTGATGACGTGGTGATCCCCTCGCTTGTGGAAGAAGGTGACAGTGCCCTTAATGCCACACGGGTCGTCCACCTCCTTCAGGAGGGCCTCCCCCCTCGCCACACGGGCAATCTCGGAGTCGTGCATCGCGGCCTTTGCCCGCATGCAGATTGTGTCGCGAAGGAGCTGACTCGGAATCTCGCCATAGACGGCCTCCACCTCCTTCATGGTGTATCCCTTGGCCCGAACGCTCTTCTCAGGCTTCGCCTGGGGCACCATCAGGTCCAATGTGGGGTCGTTGCTCCGATGCAGCTTCCCGTCCTGGCGCAACCACTTCGTGAACGCCTTCAGGGCAACGATCCGGTGATGCTCAGCGGTCTTCCATCCTTTGAGGAGCTTCCGCAGCTCCGCGAGCGTCACCTCCCGCAGGTCACGGCCAGCGAGCGCGGCCCCCCAGTGGGCTAGGTAGTTCCCAAGGATGTGCTCGACGTATTCCTCCGTGAGCCCCTCTTTCCGCGCATGGGTGAGGAAATCTCTCTGGACGTCCGGAGTCAGTACCACGGCCTCGGATGCAGCCCGCACAGCTGCCTCAGCTGCGCTCAGGGCAGCTTGCTTGCGCGTCTTGTAGGCCAGTGGATCCCTCTCGAAGAGGGCAAGCTCCGCAAGGGCTTCACGCTCACTGGCGACACTGAGGGTGAGAACCCGGCGTACCCCCGCGATGCGGCGCTCAATCACCCACACGCGGCGCCCGTCCACCTCACGAACGCGTCCACCATCCCACTTGCCGACCCACTTGGCGCCCATTCGTCCTCCATGGCGTTACCCTGACGTTACCGAGGCATATACCACCCCTATCTTCACTCCTGAAGCAATAGTCCTTTCAAGCCGGTAACACGGGTTCGAATCCCGTCGGGGACACTGAAGGACCGAGGCCGGAAGCCGCTGAGACCCAGCGGTTTCCGGCCTCGGTGTTTTCAGGCTCCTCTGCGGATTGAGCGCGGAGGCCGTCAATGCGTGTCGCCCGGCACGTACTCCCACCAGCGCTTGAGCGTCAGGGCTCGCCGGGTGTTGGTGGCGCAGTGCACCTCACCCCCCTTGTTGTGGTACGCGCTCCAGTCGTCGATGAAGCGCGCGGTAAGCCCGTTCCGGCGGAACAGGGTCCGGACGTAGACCTCGAACAGGTCGAACGTGCCGTTCATCGGCACGTCCGTCGCTTCGATTTTGTACTTCCCCAGAAGCTTCGCGTAGGGCCCTTGCAGGCGCTGAGCGCCATCCAGCATGGGGCCAAACGGCTTCGCCATGACGCAGGTCTGCCCCAGCACGAGCATGTTCACCATGTTCGCGAACACGGTCGTCGCCCCCTTCATCCGCCCCTGCCGGTAGAGCATGGGCAGATAGAGGATCCGCTCCTCGGTCAGACCGATTTCGCTCTTCAATTGCTCCACCAGCCCATGGATGCCCTTGGCAGCGGTCTCGTTGAAGCGCAGCGTCGCCTTGAGCGTCGGCGCTTCGGAGATGCCTCCTGAGAAGCCGTGCATCGCCCCCTCGCCCATCATGAATCCTGGTGGGGCCCCTGTCCGGCCCGGAAAGGGCATTCCGCCCATGGGACGCATGGAGGACACCCCGGTCATGCGCGGCGGCGGGCCCGAGAATAATGAAGACATCCCGTGCGGCCTCCGCGCCGGAGCCCCCCCGCCTTCCGCCCCCTCGAAGAACGCCTTGACGGTGGTGTTGACGGGCTCATCGAAGCCCTCCCCCTCCACGCCCTGGATGCTCCGCCCCTCCAGCATCACGGATTGCGGCGCGACCTCCATCACGCCTTGAAGCATGTCCAGCGCCAGCTCAGGGCTGGGCAGACACAAGAGCCAGCCCCCATCCTCCGCGGGCACGAACGAGAGGAGCTCGTCCGCGTGCCCCACGTCCAGCCAACTGGTGTCGATGACGATGGGGGCCTGCACCCGCTGGGCCGCGAGGAACGCGCGGATGTTCGGGTCGAGCTGGCGGCGCTCGTTGCGCACGTCCGTGCCGTAATAGATGCGTCCCCAAGGGTAGACCCGCCCCCGTGCGTCCCTCACTGGAGGCGTCACCTCCAGGTTGCCCAGCTTGTTCATGTCGCTGTCGGACGCGGAATGGCTGATTTGCCGGTGGTGGAAGTCGAAGTAGCCCATCCCGACGCCACGACCCTGCGTCTTGAAATACTGGATCATCCCACTCCTTCGCGTCGCGCCGAGCATCGCGTGCATTCCGCGCCGGGGAAGGTTGGAGGAACCGATCTCCAGGCTGTCCTGCCCCCAGCGATCCCCGAGGACGGTGGGAATCTCCTCCAGCGGCAGCCCTACCCCCTCCAGGATGACCTTCAGGTCCGAGCGGAAGGTGGTGTTGTTCTGGCCGGAGAGCTGGATGACATAGACGGCTTCGGGGGCCTCCAGGTGATGCTGCATCATCCAGGGCGCCACCCGCACACGCGCGCGCTGCACCACGGTGCCCTCGGGGGAGGTCGTCGTCAGCAGCAAGACGATGTCCTCTTCCTTCAACGACTCGTCGAAGCGCACGGCCTCCATCCCCAGTCGGAGCACGGCGTTCTGGAGGTCGAGCACGCACGACGCGCCGGCGCTCGGACCGATGAGGGCCCGGGCCCCCCGGGTGCGTCCGTTGAAGATGCGCAAGCGGTTCTTGTCGCCCGGCTTCTCCAGGGACAGCGTGCACGTCACCTCCGCGCGGTAGCGGGTCTGCCTGCGGACCTCCAGGGGGGCGATCTCCTGCTCATCGTCCCCGCCGTTGATGACGTCATCCGCGTTGTCCGCGACCCGTGGGTTGCCGTTGTCCGCGTCCAGGTTGCACAGGACGATGGCGCCCTTCTTCCCTTCCCCCGGCCCCCAGTCCCAGCGGTCGAGCCCCGCCGAGGTCAACGTGCCGTCGCGGTCCGCGTCGAGGAACAGGGTCGCGTACACGAGCGCCTCAACGCCCAGCACCACCGTCGTCTCCCGGGAGAGCGGCTCCTTCAACCGGTGCGTCGCCACGGCCCCCGAGCGCAAGCGGTACTCCAGCGTGGCCGTCGGAGTGGCGTACTCGAAGACCGCCTCGCCCTGGTCGTTCGTGCGCAGCGTCAGGCCTGTCTCCACGAAGCGGACCGCCTCGTTGGCGACGGGCTCATATTGCTCGTCAATCAGTTGAACGGTGACTCGCCGGGACATCGGCTCTCCTGGAGACGGGACCGCGCGGAGTTGGGCGACCGGGCCCGACGCTATGGGCCGTGGAGGGATTCCCACAATCCGGCTACACCTTCCAGGCTCCGCGACATCCCTCCTCGAGGCTGCGCATGCTGATTCCAGACCCCGATGCCGACGTGACCCATGACACCACGGACCTCGACGGCTTCAGCACGTGGGTGGACACGCTCGTCGCCCAGCGCAAGACGAGCGACCTGAAGGTCATTTCCGCGATGTTCCTGGAGAAGGCGGTCGCCGCGAAGCGGCCCGCCTTCGACGTCGTCATCGCCGCGAGCAAGGTCCGCTGCGCCCTGGACAAGCTGGAGCCCAACGCCTCCGCCGAAGGCTCCTCCGCGGTCTTCAAGCTGCCGCGCGACCGCTGGTGGAAGCTCTTCATCGAGGGCCGCCACCACGGCAGCAGCAATACACACCAGGCGATGATCTTCGACCGGCAACAGTCCCCGGGCTTCTACAACGCCATGACCAAGGCCTTCACCGCCTGGCTCAAGCACCCGGCCGCGCCCGATGACCGGGTGGACTTCGACCGCTACCACGAGATGCACGCCGCCGTGACCAGGGGTGTGCTCAAGCTCAACGACGTGGTGTCCGAACGCGCCCGCCAGCGCTTCGTCCCCGTGCCGCACGAGCTCAGCCACTACACGAACTTCCCCATCGACGTGCAGGGCCACGAGGTGGACTGGGAGAGCCTGCTGGAGCTGAGCAACGATGGCGACATCGGGACCTTCAAGACCATCATGAAGGACCTGGGCGCGCCCCGCGACGTGCTGGAGCACTGGGTAGAGCGAGACTGGGCCACCAGCCTGCTCACACGCAGCCGGGGCAGCCAGTTGCTCTGGGGCACCGCCTACGAACCCCGGGAGGCGAAGGGCAAGGTCAACGCCCTCTTCGCGCGCTACTACCTGGAGCGGGACCAGGCCGCGCAGCAGAGCGCCAAGGAGGCGAAGCAGGAGCTGAAGCTGCGTGCCATCGTGCGCGTCATCCGAGCGCTCCACGTGGGCCACTTCTACGCGGACGCCAACGGCCGCCTCAACACCATGCTGCTCCTCAACTACCTGCTCCTCCAGGAGGGCTTCTCGCCCGTCATCCTCTTCGACACCGCCATCTTCGGAGGCGCCCTGCGGATGTATGATCTGGTGGACGCCGTGCGCGAAGGCATGAAGGCCTTCGAGGAGGAGCTGGAGGATTCGAAGCGGCCCCCCCGTCCCCTCCACGCGGCCTTGCGGGTCAAGCGGTGCGCCATTTGCGACCACCCCGCCAGTCGCACCGTCACCTGTCGCAAGTGCCGAGGCATCGCAGCCCACATCTGCGACGGCAAGATGTGCCAGCCCTCCCTCTGGGCGCTGGCCCCCCATGAGCCCAGGAGTGTCGTCCCCCTGCTCAATCAGTTGTGCGAGGCGTGTGGCTGACGCCTGTCGACTTTCACAGCGCCCCCGACGGTCAGCAACATCTGCCCGTTCCAGAAACCGGCGCGCCCAAGGCGTCGAACCTGGATGTCATTGAACACCTACGACCTGGACTTCTGGACCGGGACAGGGCCTGGACGCGTGAGAGGGGGAGGCCGTGTCTCGGTATTCGCCAGCCGCTCGAGAGGGCGCAGGAGCGACATGACGCCATGGCCCAACACGGGCAAGGCCACGGTGGGCTGGAGTACCGCCTCCAGCCCCGCGTGCAGGTGCAGGATCCGGTAGAACTGGCGATGGACGTGTGCGTCGGTCGACGTGCGCTCCATCAGCCGCAGGAGGTACCAGTGCAGCAAGCCCAGCCCGAAGGGCCGCTTCCCCACGGCCTGCGGATACAGCAGGTCCATGCCCGTGCCCAACAGCCACGGGAGCCGGATGACTTCAGGCAGCCGCTCGCGGAAGCGCTGCGCCAGGCCCGAGAGCTCGCCTCGTTCGGCCTGCTCGCGAAGGCAGGTGTCCAGCAGCTCGGCGCCAAGCCCCGCCACCGACATGCCTTGCCCGTAGAGGGGGTTGAAGGCACACGCGGCGTCTCCCAGGATGGCCAGCCCCTCGGGAAAGCGGGGCAGCTTCTCGTAGTGCCGCCACCGGCAGTCCTTCACCTTGTGCTGGGAGATGGGCCCTATCGGCGTGGCCTCTTTCAGATAGTTGTACAGGTCCGGACGCGTCAGTGAGCGCGCGTACTCGAGGAACCCCTGGTACTCGGTGGGCGCGTGCTCCCCGAAGTAGCCATTGAGGGTGACGAGCCACCGGCCTCCCTCGACGTGTGAGATGAAACCCGCGCGCCAGGCCTTGGGAGGACTTGGATAGAGGAAGAGCGCCTTCCATTCCTTCTGGAAGTGGGGCGGCGGCTCATGCAGGCACGTCGTGTAGGAAAGGTCCACGATGACCTGCTCTTCCTCCGGGCGCGCGTAGCCGATGGCGTCCAACCACTGAGGCATCCGCGAGCCCCGGCCACTGGCATCCACGACGAGGTCCGCCTCCCACGACTCCTCGCCCTGGGGTGTCTTGACCCGGACGCCCGTGATGCGCCCCGTGCCCTTCTCGTCGCGGATGAGCCCTTCGATGGAGCAGCCCTCGCGCACCGCGACGTTGGGCCGCGCCTTCACCCGGCGCAGGACGTTCCACTCGAGCAGGGGCCGGGTGCACAGCAGCCCGGGGATGCCGCTGGTGCGGCGCAGCTTCCACACCCCGAAGTGGTGCCAGGCGAGGTCTCCACTCGAGTCGATGAGCTCGGCGCCCTGGACCTGGAGTTGCTCGAACAGGTCCGGAAAGTACTTGTCGAGGATGCGCCGGCCCGTGTCCAACAGCACGTGGATGTGCGGCCCTTGCGGAACACCTTTGCGCGCGGCGGGCCCCTCCCCCCGGACATCCCGCTCCACCAGCGTCACCTTGTCGAAGTGGTCCGCGAGCACCCGCGCGCTCAGGAGCCCCGCCATGCTGCCGCCGATGACCACGGCGCTTCCGAATCTGCGTCCAGGGGTTTCCAAGTCCCAAGCCTCCAAGGATTCATGTCGTGGCGCTGCGGCTCAGAGGGGTCCGCCTTCCCCAGAGCCGCTCGCCCCCGCCGGGGAGATTGCACCTCACCGGTCTGACATGCCCTCTCGGACCCGGGGCTCGAAAGCTTCACCGCCAGCCTGGAGGAGTCCAAGGCGAAGATGCTGGAGGGACTGGACAGTCTGGAGCGGGAGATCCAGGGAGACCCGTCGCGCGACCGGGTGGGCTCGTCCCTGTCGATCGCGGACCTCGCGGCGACGTCGCTCTCGGCCCGTTGGTAGCGACCGCGGGCTTGCCGGAGAGCCGAGTGGTAACCCCTGTCCCTCCTTCTGTGAAGCGGCGCCCCGGGTCAAGCACCTGCATTGGTTCGTCCTCGTCGTCTTGCGGAGCATAGGAAGGACAGGAGCCCTGTTGTGCGTAGCGGGCGGGAGCAGAGCGGGAAGTGATGGACGCTGACGGGGAGCCCATGAGCCGCACGTTGAGACTCCCCTCGCGATCTGGGGCGGCCCTCGCGCAGGGGCCAGGTGCGCACTCACCGTGGGAAATCCCAGGTGCTCCACAATCGCTCTCACCCCTCATTCTCCCTTCACGTACACCAACACCCTCAAGCCTGCCTCTACACCTCAAGCACGCGAACACATCCAGGGCGGACGTCCTTTTCAGCGGCCCGGCCCAGTCCAAACGGGGGTGCGCTCCCTCCTCAGCGCCTCCACCCTCGCAGCCTAGGCTGGGCTCTCCTCCTTCAGCCCCGGCTCCCCCCCGCTCGAGGGAGCAAGTGACGGTCGAGCGCAAGCGCATCAGAACTCCGCGACGAACGCCAGCTCGCAGACCCGCTCGCGAGCCGCTTCGACCGTCCTCTACGCAGAGACCATCTCTAGCATCGGTCTTGTGCGTCCCGGTGGGTCGCGGCTGACGCAGTCGTTCTTCGGGCTGCGAAAACGGCGACTGCTTCCGTCGTCCTGCGGGCAGGGCTCCACGGCCAGCTTTGGTGGATACGCGTGCCGCTGTGTCCCCATGCGTAAGGGGGCTACGTGGGGAGATTCACTTGTTGGAGACGAGGCCCGCACTAACCCCGTACAGGGTGCTTGCGTGCCTCGTGCCGGGATACCCTGCCGCCTCCGACACCATGAAGATTCGCGACATCCTCGAAGAGCTTTCCGGTGATGCCCTTAAGCGCCTGTGTGACGTGCGTGGGCTGTCCTATGGCCGCCGCCTCCACGACAGGCTTTCGAACCTGTCGCGCTCGTACCAGGGGCGCATTGAGGACTTGCTCCTCGACCTGCGGCGCGAGGACCTAATCTGCGTGCTCGACGTGGAATGGTTCTGCGAGCACCACCGGCCGGGCGCGAGCTTCCGCTACACCAACCTGAGCCGTGGAAGTCGGGAGCAGCTTGAGGAACTTGGCCGCCGCCACTTCATCAAGGGGTGGGAGCCTAAGCGCGAGGGCGAGCGTCCCATGCGCTCCGCCCCGTTTGAGACGTGCTTCCTGGAGGTGGAGGACGAGGAGGACCCTCAGGAGGAGAACCCGCCTTCAGGTGTGCCCGAAGCGGCACTCACCGAGGAGGAGTACCTTGGCGGCGATGCCTACCGCACCGAAGCCCACCACCGGCAGTTCTGGCAGGAGGTGTGCTACGACGCGGCGCGCGTCCATCCGCCACGTCCTTACCAGGCGGACGCGACGGCAGCGGCCCTCGCCGGACTCAACCCCGAGCAGCCCAAACTCCTGCACGTGGCAACAGGGGGAGGGAAGACCTTTATCGCGAACAACGTGGTGGTGCAGCACCTGACGCGCACCGAGGGCTGGGTGCTGTGGGTGACGAAGGACTGGCGCTTACTCTACCAGGCGGCCGGAGACATCGCCCGCCGCAATGAGGGCTACGCCCACCGCCTGTGCCGGATGGGCGGTGACCAGTCGTTGCTCTACCCATTGCCCACAGGGCACGACCCGGGCACGGTCGTCTACACCACGCTGCACAGCCTGCGCTCACGGATCCCGGAGCTCAAGCGCATGCGCGAGCGGCCCTCGCTCATCGTCTGGGACGAGTGCCACTGGGCAGAGGCGGGGGCCTTGGGCCGCACCCTCCTGAAATGGGCCCATGGACACTCGCCCGTCCTGGGACTGACGGCGACGCCTCGGGTCGAGGACGAAAGTCACTTCGAATCCGTCTTCCGGATGGACTTCGCGACGTTGGTGCAGAAGGGCGTCCTTGCGGCCCCCGAGCCCCATGAACCGCTGCGCACGGGCGTCACCTGGAACGCGCGGCGTGCCGCCGCGCACCTGGACTTCACAGGTGACTCGCTGCGCACACTCGCCTCCCATCGCAAGCGCAATAACTTCATCGTCGAGCACTACGTGCAGCACCAAGCGCGCTACGGCAAGACGATGCTCTTCGCCTGCACCATTGAGCACGCCAACACACTTGCCACCATGCTCGTGGGCCGCGGCGTGCCGGCCAGGCCTGTCCACAGCCACCTGGACGGACGGTTAAACGACGAGTCCCTGGCGCGCTTCCGTCGTGGCGAGGTGCAGGTGCTCACCAATGTCGCCATGCTCACCCATGGGGTGGATGTGCCGGATGCACGCTCCGTTTTCCTTTGCCGACCGACGCTCAGCGACATCCTCTACGCACAGATGATTGGCCGTGCGTCACGTCGCGACGCAGGCAGCGGGAAGGACACGTTCCACATCGTGGAGTTCGTGGATTTGTCCGAGTTCCGCGAGCAGTTGGTGACGGCGAAGCACTACTTCTCCGGTGCCTCCTTCGGGCGCACCGCCACGACTCGAACAGCGCCCGCCTCGACCAGGCCCGCCTCTGCGCGGGTGCCGCGCCTTACTTTCGATCCGACAGGCGCCCCCACTTGGATTCCGGACACGCCCGACGTGCCCACCTTCATGCGAGGCCTCTGGTATCGGCAGAACCAGAGCTTCGGCCTCGAATTCGAGTTCACCTCAGACGACTTCAGCGAGGACATGGGAACGCGCAAGTGGAAGCAGGTGGCTGAGCCGTTGCGTGAGCGCCTCACGGCAGCGCTTCCCCCTGGGGCCGTCGCAGACGCTGTCCTCCCCGAGTACCTAGGCAGCGCGCAGAAGGACCATCACCGGTGGAACGTCGAGCGCGACAATAGCTGCGGCTGGGAGGTGACGAGCCGCGTCCTTGCCAACGAGGCGGGTTTCCGGGAGGTGGCGACCGCCTGCACCGCCATCGCCGAAGCCGCAGAGGATTTGGGCCTCCGGGTGAACTACCGGACCGGCCTCCACGTACACCTCGGCTGGCTCGGCAAGTCGGCCGAGGAGGTGAAGCGCGCGGTGCGGCTCGCCAAGCACTTCGAGCCGGCAGCAGCCACGCTCGTGGGGCCCTCACGCTTGGTGTCCTTCGATGGGCAGCGCTACGATCTCTCCTCGCCCAACCTCTACTGCCAACCGGTGTCCACAGCCTTCCCGGCACGGCGGCTCGCCCGGGCTTCCACAGTGGAGCAACTGCTGGCCCAGGTAGACAACCACGACGCCCGCTACGTCACCTTCAACATCCGACCGCTGAGCGACATCCACACCGTGGAGGTGCGGATGCACAGTGGAACCATGGATGCGGCCAAGGCTCTGCTGTGGCTCAGCCTTTGGATGCAGGTGCTTTGGGCGGCGGCGTCCACCCAAGAGGTGCCCGAGGCGCCAGATGTCGAAGTCATCGCCCCCACGGGCGATATCCTCTCGCTCGCGCGCAGCTACCTGCCAGCGGTGCAGCAGGAGGCCTTCCTCCGGCGATTGGACGCGCGACGCCGTGAGGTCGCGCAGGGATGGGAGCGAGTTCCTGTCTTCGAGGCGTGGCGGGAATTCGCAAGGCGGTGGGTCCCGCCCCTCTAGGATGGCGTTGAAGAAGAACTGCGAGCCGAGGTCCCGGCTCACCGACGTGCCGTGGAGCGCGGGGCGCTGAGCTGCTCGGTGATGGACTGGGAAATGCCCACGTCCACCACGTGCTCCACGCTGTCGATGGGCGCGGGGCTCACGCCGTTCGCGAGCCGGGGGCCGAAGGTGGCCTGCGCGAGGAAGCGGATGGCGTTGGGCTCGGACGGGTCGTCGAGCAACTCGGCGGCCTGCTTCGCCCGGTTGAGGGCCTCGGGTGCGGGTGCCTGGGGTGGGCCAGCCACCGGTGTGCAGGCCGCCGCGCACACGGTCATGGCGAGGATGCTGCGTCAGACCACCCGTGCTCCTCCTGAACGCCGGGGAACGGTGCAGGGAGGGGCACCCCAGGGCAACAGGATTCACCGGGAAAAAGCGCCCAGGGTGCTTTCCCTGCACCCTGGGCCCTCCACCCGTCCGGTCGGGACTACGCCTTCCGGAGCCCCACGACCTCGCCGTAGCCGCCGGGGATGAAGAACTCGTGCGTGTCCATGCCCAGGATGCGCAGCGCGGTCGTCACCGCGTCCGCGGAGCGGGGCACGCGCTTCGAGGCCTGGCCGTTCTCCTCGATGATGTCCACCGGGACACCGAGCCCGCGCGAGGTGTACGAGCCCACCTGCCGGTTCCCCGCCACGTTCCCGCCCGCGAAGCAGACGGACGTGTAGGGGTGGTGATCGTCCGGCAGGTAGTAACTGCCGTCGCTGCTCCGCGAGGCCCAGCTCCGGCCGAACTCGCTCATCACCAGCACGAGCGTGTCGTCGAGCAGCGTCTTGCCGGGCTTGCCGGGCGCGGGCGCGGCCTTGAGCTCGCCGAGGAAGCGCGCGACGTTGTCCATCATCCCGCGGCCGTGCGCGCAACTGTAGCCATGGCCCAGGCCGTTGTGCGTGTCGAAGTCCTGCTGCAGCGAGACGTGCACCGAGGTGCAGAGGTCCGCCTTGAGCAGGCGCAGCGCCAGGTCCATGCGCGCGTCGAGCCCCGTGAGGTGGAAGTTCGCGAGGCCGAAGGTGTACGTGAACGACTGGTTGGACAGGTAGCTCGACAGGTACGCGGGGCGGTTCGAGGTCATCATCTCGATGCCCTTCGTCTTCTCCAGCACGGACACGACGTCCGTCGCGAGCACGCGCGACACCGACGACAGCGAGCCGTGCAGCCCCTCCAGGTAGGTGTCCACCTTCGCCGTCGAGCGGCCCAGGAGCTGCTGGGCGCGAGTCAGCGAGAAGCGCTCGATGTCCGTCGTCTTCAGGGTGCCCCCGGTGGGCTTCCCGCGCGCGTCCAGCTCGGGCGCCTCGGTGCGCGCGTCGAGCCCCGTCCACCATGGGTTGTCCGAGGGCTTCGCCGAGAGCATCGGCTTGAGCGCCTCGATGGACGGCACGCGCAGGGGCGAGGCGTGGGAGGGCAGCCCCATGCCCACCGGCATGCCGCGCTCTCCGGTGACGACGACGAAGGGCAGCGGCCGGCTCTCGCGGTACTTCTGGTACAGGTGGTTCGCGATGACCGAGTGCACGGCGGGCGCCCGGTAGTCCGCGCCGGCGACACCGCACATCGAGGAGATGAACGCGCTCGAGTGGTCGTTGGTGCCCTGGTCGATGCCGTGCAGCACGCTGAGCTGATCCGCCAGCGCGAAGTGCGTGTAGCCGTACATGAGCGGGCTGTAGCTGCCGCGCGCGGCCGGGTCGGCGGGGTTCCACGACTGCCACGTCCGAAGCGGCTTGTAGGAGCCGTTCGGAGGCGCGAGGTTCACCAACTGGCTCGCCTGGAAGAAGACGGGCTCGCCGCTGTGGTTGGAGGGCGTGGGGACGCAGAGTGGGATGTCCGCGTCCTCCATCGGGGTGAAGTAGTACGCCGGCCGGTAGCCGCCGGGGATGTAGAGCACCACGAGGCGCGAGGGGACGTCGACGTCCGCGGCGTGCGCGGTGCTCGAACCGAGGAGCCCCGCGCGCTCGAGGAGCGCGAGCTGTCCCGCGCCGAGGGCCCACTTGAGCAGGGTGCGACGAGAGGTGTTCGGCATGGTGTCCTCGCTCAGTAGGTGATCCACATCGGGTGACGGATGAGCGCCGCGCAGACGCCAATCCAGGCGAGGCGCGTGCTCTGCGCCTCCAGCGGCAGGTAGACCTGCTCGTACAGCGCCTGGGCCTCCGCGTCCGAGGGCGGCTGGCCGAGCATGCGCAGGGAGAGCGAGCGCAGGTTCTTGTGCACCGCGTCCGGGTTGCTCTTGGAGGTGTCGGCGAGCGTCACGTAGCGCAGCACCGCCGGGTTGTTCTTCTTGTCCACGGCGCGCGCGCACCACGCCTGGGACATCTGCACCAGCGTCTGCGCGGCGGACGGACCGAAGCTCACGTCCCGCTTGCGGTACAGGAGCGAATTGCCGCCGCCGAGCGCCTCGAAGCGCTCGACGCTGCGCGAGTCGGAGACGTACTCGCCCGAGATGCCGGGGGCCCAGTCCCCGGGCCAGATGAAGAACTTGCCGCCGTTCGCCACGTACGGCTTGTTGCGCCAGTTGGGGTCGGTGGTGCTGACGAAGTCCTCGAGGGTGAGCCCGAGCTGATCCATCAGGCTGATGATCATCTCCTCGGCGGTGAGCCGGCGGACGCTGAACTCCTCCGCCACGGGGGCCTCCAGTTGCGCGGGCGTGGCCGGCAGGTTCCGGATCCAGTCCTCCACCTGCGCGATGGTCAGCGTGACACGGCCACTGCTGACGAGCTCGTCGTACGGCTGCCCGGGCGGCATCTGCGGATAGCTGCCGGGGGCCACGCCGTTCAGCATCTGGATGAGCATGCTGTTCCCAGGGTCGCCGCGCTTCACGTACTTCTCGTTGTAGACGAGCCCGTTCTCGAAGGCGGTGAGCGAGGCGAAGAAGGGCTTGTTGCCGGTGAGGTGGCAGCCCTGGCACGCGGGCGCGAGCGCGAGGCGGATCTCGTCGTTCCTGCTCACGGCCGCGCAGTTGTCGCCGCCCGGGTCCTCCGGCGAGTCACCAGGAGCGTCCCAGATATTTCCGACGCAGCTCACGGCGAGGAGCGCGACCGCGGCGCCCAGCAGGGTCGAACGCAACGTGTTCATCACAGGCCCCTCCGCAGCTCGGGCTGTTCGAAGAGGTATCGGATGAAGGGTCTCAGCTTCCGGTCGCCCGCGACGAACTCCCGCGCGAGCTTGTCGATGAAGCCCTTCTCCGTGGCCGGGTTCAGGTCGCGGCCGATGAACAGCGAATACATCTTGCGCGCGACGCAGCGGTCGAACTCGCCGGAGCGCACGACGAGCTTCCCGAAGCCGAGCGGGCCCATGGTGCCGTCGCCGTGCTCGCCGAGCAGCGTGTACGTGTCGGGCATCGTGTCGAGCAGCACCGCCTCGGGGTTGGCCTTCACCTGCTCGGGGGTGACGGGCGTGAGGAGGGTGTTGGGGACGAACGCGTTCTTCCAGCGGTAGCCCGGCGAGGTGCCGGTGTACGGGTACTGCCCGGACAGCCACTCCTTCGTGATGCGGTAGCGGCCCACGCCCGGCATGAAGGGCCACGGGACGTAGAAGCTCTGGGTCGGGTTGAAGTCCCAGCGCTTGAAGGAGATGGCCGCGGGGTCGAGCGTCCGGTGGCAGTGCAGGCACGTGCCGCCGGTGCCGGGGTCCACCTCCAGGGGCGGGAAGTGCACGTCCGCGGGCGGTGGCGAGAAGCTCTGGCAGGCGAACATCTCGAGGAAGCGCGCGGCCCGGACGCGCTCGCGCGGGAAGGACGACAGCGAGCCGATCATGGTGAGCACGCCCGCGGTGGGGAGGCCCTCGGGCGCGTCGGTCGTGGTGCGCGGGTCGAAGCGGTAGGTGCGGTCGATGCTGCCGGAGCGCGCCCGGTTCGGGGTGAGCGCGAGGTGGAAGGGCTCCAGGTCCTCGACCACGAACTCGCGCCACGCCTGTGGATCATTCAGCGTGGGGTGCAGCGGGTCGCGCGGCGCGTTGTCCGCGTCGGGACGCCACCACGTGGTGTTCTTGTCCAGCGCGCTGTTGCCCATCTGCCGGCCGAAGCGCACGTACAGCGCGCGCAGCCAGTTGGTGCCGACCGAGTAGTTCCCGAGGATGAGGTCCGAGAGCGGCCGGTCGTGCCACGCGAGGTGCGCGAAGAGGCGCGCGGGCTCCTCGTAGGGGTGCCGGCGCTGCACGCCGAAGTCGTGGTTGCTGTTGCCCTGGAGGCCGGAGAGCGGGCTGCACCACACCAGGTTCGGGCCGCAGCCGCACGCGGGGGGCAGCATGGGGTCGTAGTAGCCGCCGTTCGCGAGGCCGCAGTCGACCGGCTGGCCCTTGCTGTCGGTGACCTGGGTGACGTCGGAGCCGGCCTTGCCGAGCACGGTGACGGTGGTGCCCGGCGCCCACCAGGGCTCCACCTGGTGCACCTCGGGCACGGCGGGGTTGCCGTCGGCGTCCTGGTCCTGGCACTGCCTGGCCGGGTCCTTCGAATCGCCGAACTCGTGCACGGCGTAGTACGCGCCCGGGTGCGCGGTGTTGGCGCCGCACTTGAAGAGGTGGCCGGACATGTCGCCCTGGTAGGCGTCACCCGCCGCGCCGGTGGTATATGCGCCCACCGCGAGCCACTCGTGGCCGAAGTTCACCATCCGCTCGTAGAACTTCGGCGAGGCGAGCGCGGCCTCGAGCGTGGAGCGCAGGATGGATTCCCGCGCCTCGGGCGTGGTCGCGGCCGCCATCGCCTCGTACTGCTCGACGGTGGGCGTCGTCCCCGTGAGACCGAGGACGAGGCGGCGCAAGATCCGCGTGCCGCTCATCTGGTCATTGAGAGGGACGGCGGGGGGAGGTGCTTCGGGGCCACATTGTTGTGCGTGCGCGTCGACTCCGGTGAGCCCGGACGCCGCGAAGAGCACAGCCAGCAGGGCCGCGCGCTTCATGTGCAAGTGCCAGTGCATATGCACGAACAATACACCGGGCGCATGACTCCATGAGACAGGAAGCGCGCTCCGGGCTCAGAGCGGATCCAGCAGTGACACGGTGGACACGCCTGCCGTCCGCTTTGACGACGTCTCCGACGTGCGCTCAGCCATTCGAGCGGGCCTTGCCGAGCGTTCCTCGCAGTCGGTTCTGGATGAGGATGTCCTCACCCACCAGCCCCAGCAGGGCCAGCGTCAGGGCCAGAGGCGTCCGCAGGCCCTGCTCCACCTCGCGCGAAGGGAGGAACGACCGCATCCCTTCGGAGTGGGCTATCTTGGAGATCGCCATCTCCTGGTACACGTTCACGACCTCCTGCTGGACCTGCTCGGCGAAGTGATCCGGATACTGGGACTGGTGATAGGCGATCTGCTGCGCCAGGACTGGATGCTCGATGTTGAGGAGCACCACGCCGTTGGGACACTGGGGGTCTCGTGGCTGCCAGGCCGCGAGGTAGCCCGGATTGTCCATGTCGCTCGCCTTGACGGTGCGACAGTGCGGCAGGCCCCCACCCACCCGGGTGCTCCGCGCAGCGCTGGGCCCTGGTGAGGCGCCCAGGTTCTCCGGCCCGCGAGGGTTCTTCACCGGGGAGGAGGTCGCGGCCCTCGAGCTGCGGGTGGTCGCCGGGGTGCCAGGGAGCGTGAGTTGCCTGCTCCCCTTCTGGAGGGGCTGCACGGACTCAGGCCCCTCCTTGCGCACCGACAGCTTCGTCATCTTCCAGCGCGAACCAAAGCGCTCCAACAGCCGGTTGCGCCAAGCCTCGTCCTCGATGCTCCGGGCATCCCCCAGCCGCGTGTCCGCCAGCGCCTTGCGCACGGGCTCCGGCATCTTGTCGGCGAAGGCATTGGCCCACTCGCTCATGGGCAGCTCGTCGCTCGTGCCCGGGCCTCCTCGGAGCTTCAAGGTGTTGCGGTCCGTGGTCGGGAAGACGCCTGTCTTGGTTTCCTTGTCGAAGGCCCGTGGCTCAAACACGACCCACAGTCGCTGCCGGACGGGCGTGGCGCTGACGCCCAGGGCCCGATAGGGAGAATGGTGTGTCTGATGATTGTACAGCTCGTTCTTGTAGAGCGCCGCGATGAAGCCGTGCTGCGGAGCGTAGCCGTGGATGTTGGGCCGTTCGCCAGACCAGAGGAACCAGTGCGCCCGGGTACCGTCGTCCAGGGGGACGGTCCCGCAGTCCGCCAGACGCCCTCCCTCATGATTCCGGGTGTATTCGATCCAATGCCGAGCGCCCCGGACAGTGCGCCGGACCGTGGCCCGAGGCTCCTTGGGACGGGCCTCCATCGCGCTCCGGGGCCAGTTCTCCTTCATGTCACTCTGAAGGACATCAACCTTGACGTCGACGTCCTTGGGAATCTCCCAGATGCGGTGATTGAGGTACTTCGCCACACCGTGCACGCCCTTCTCGTCCCGGGTCGGGTCGCCCAGCACCGTGTCATCGGTGGGCTCGTTTCCCAGGAGGACGATGAGAGGTAGTCACAGAGGGTGTGGAAACGAGAAAGGCGACGTAACGATCCCCGGTGAGCACCACCGAAACGAGGCCGGG